>NZ_JANUPD010000004.1:0-7271 GCF_024793605.1 Bacteroides sp. BFG-637
TTGGAAGGTCATGAAAAAGTTATGGCATGGTATGAAATGGGGACACATGAAACATTGGGATGATGGTATATACTATGGAGTTGCATCACTCGTTGTAAAACAAAAATCAAGAATCCCAGTTTTGATACTGTACTAGATGAAAATAGAAAAGAGTTTCTAAAGAAACAATGGCAAGAAGCTATTAAGCACAATAATTTCACTAACGCTTCAAACAGTCTAACTGGAGGAATTTCAAATCAATGGAATCCTGAATATAACCATAGCAAACAAGAAAATAAATTCATTATTCCATATATTTCAGTTATAGATGATTTCTTTGGAACAACAAATATATCAAAGAAAATCGAAGATGCTCTTATACGTCAAGGGAGCTAATTTCCTAAAAAGCTATGTTAATAGTCATAAAACACAAAGTACACAATTAGTTTGCATATCACAACGAGAGAAAACTGCATATTCTTTATTTAGAAATGATCTCTCTTGGAACGGGGGGAGGATATAGAGTAAAAGAAACATTCCTTAGATATTATAGAAACATTGTATTTTCCATTAAAATCAAAGGAGATAAAACAACTCCAGGAGCAGATCTAGGAGACAATGATTTTGTTGGTAAGCCAGAAATTGTATCCTGTGAGGCTATTGTATATACCAAAGATGGTGATGGCTGGATTGGAGCAAAAATAGAAAAAAAATAATCCTAAACAAAATAGGGAAGGAGTTAATATATACGCTCCTTCCCTTCACTTATTGTATGAAAAAAAGTATCTTATTTTTTTAGTCCTAAGTTTCTGTTTGTTCTCGTCATGCTCAACAATGCTTGAAATAATAACAGGAAATTATAAATGCGCATACCCTAATTGTAATGAACGAGCAACAGAAAATTCAGTATATTGCCCATACCATAAGCCCTACTATCTTAAATAGCATCATCACCAATGTTTTTTCTTTTTCCTAAACACCTGCCAGCGAAGCACAGAGTATTTGTCAAGGGCGAAGGGTAAAAAATACCGCACGAGCGAAGCGAGCACAGGAGATTTTTTACCCGGAGAGTGAAACGTCCCTTTACAAATACTCTGTGCGGAGTTACCTTTGTGCCGGAAAATAGAAAAATCACATGCCCATTCCGAAACCTCTGCTCCTTTTTGGCTTCTTCAGGAGTTCCAGATCTTCCTCCTGCTGCTTCTTTTTGGGAATAGGCTGCTCGATGTCCGGCGTTTTCTCCACCTGTTGAATTTTTGACTTCTCCGGTTCCTGCCGGGATTGAAGCTCCGCTTTGAGATTGTCCCATTTCTCCTTTCTGATGCGTTCCGCACGTTCCACCTGCCGGGCTATTTCCGCCGGGCTTCCGTTCTTGACAGCGTTAAGATAGTCGAAGCTTTCCTCCGGCTCCCGGTCAAACCCCATGCACCGATCAAAAGAGCTTTCACACTTCCGGAAAAAATCCGTCCGGTCAAAACCTCCCTTCACGTTGCCGCAGTTCTTCTTTCCGGTGTGGTTCGTTTTAGGGCTTAACTTTTTGGTGTTGCTCCGGTCTTTCCGACTGACGATGATATGTGCGTGCATATCGCTGTCACTGTCACCGTCCCGGTTGAAATGGATCTTTGCGTAATATTCCACATCATCGCTTCTCAAGCCTTTTCCGAAACCCTCTGCATAGTTTCTCATCACGTCCTGCCGGATGTACCGCTGCAAGGCTTCCGCACGCTCCTGCGGAGTCCTGCCCATGCAGCGCAGCTCCTTCTCTGAAGGGCTGACGGTGATAACATAGAACTTTGCGTCAGTCCGGCTTAACTTCGCCTTGTTGTTGTCTATCTTGAATGTGACCTCCCTTGCGCTCACGTAGTCCCGGAACTGGTTGAAGAACGGCTGCACCTCCTCCCCTTTCTTCATCCTCTCCAGATCCTCATGCTGGAGATAGTTCGTCACCGCAACACAACTGCCTGTATTGGCGTATGTGCCGTTACCGCCTCCCTGTATCTTCACGTTCATATCTTTTCCCTTTTGTTCTTCTCGTCCTTGTACAAGGCTTTTATATCATCGAAAAGCCCGGCTTTTCCTTTCGCGTCGATGTAGCTTGCGATATAGGAGAAGATCTTCTCCTGCCTTTGCGTCACAGCCTCCAGCCTTGCATAAATGGCTTGTTGGTTCTTCAGAAGCATATCCCTCGACTGACCGACTACCTTTTCCGCCCGGTCCAAAGCCTGCTCCCTTATCCCGGCAAGGCTTGCAAGATCACGCATGAATAGGTCATTGTCCTTTTGGTATTGGCTAAACTTTTTTTCCGTAAGTATCGAGTCCATGCTCATGGTCACTCTCATGCTTGTACTGCCCATGGCTTCACAAGCCGGACGCAAGAAATCCTGCTCCTGCTTCCTGATGAACGCTATCACCTGATCACAGCGTTTGATAAGTTTCTGCATTTCCTTTGCCGGACTTTCATGTTCAACCGGGTTGATGCCGTACTTCTCGAAGTATTCCAGCGCACAGGAAAGGAAGTCTTTCTTTGATACATTATTGGACTTTGCCAGCCTGTCAAGCCGGGCAAACGTTTTTCGATCAATGGTGACAGAAGTGGTTGTTTCTTTATCCATACAATTGCGATTTTAATTGCTAATTATATTATTAAATCTCTGATTTACAAAGGTATAATTTTAACCACAATTTCAAACTAATTGTGGTTAAAAAACTTAAACGGCTGATATTCAGCCGTAATCCCGTAGGGCAAGAGGAAAAACAGGGCAAAGCCCGGTTTCCTCTTGCTGTTCTTTTCGACTGCCGAGCAATCGACGAACACCCTCCCCTGCGGTACGGCGAAAGCTCGTACAAGGGGGACGAGGAGAAGTCGGAGCGAGGCACTAAGAAAGAACCTATTCCACAAACAAAAAACACATCAAAACGGCACAACAGGCTGCATAAAATAAATATATTTTGTTTCGTTATATGGAAACAAATTGTTATATTTGCAACACTAAAAAACTTTATATGGAAGCAAAATCAAGATTCAAGGTCAAATTATCCAACGAAGCCCAAGAGTTTTTAGACGGATTGCCCAACAAGGTACGTGAGAAGATCATTAGCAATATTCGTAAATCCACCTTTGTACTTGATCCTGATTTATTCAAGAAATTGGATGATACGGATATCTGGGAGTTCAGAACGTTCTATAACAAAACCAAGTACAGGCTTCTTGCTTTTTGGGATAAGGGCGATAAGATAAACACTCTGGTAATCGCAACGCACGGGTTTATCAAGAAAACCCAAAAGACACCCCCTCAAAGAAATAGCCAAAGCCGAAGAGATTAGAAAAGATTATTTTAATTCAAAAAGATAAAGCGTATGGAAGCAAAGAAATTTTATACACTCGAAGAAATCGAAGATAAATACATCGGAGAAAAAGGTACTCCCAAACGTGATGCCTACGAAGAAGAACTTAACTCTTTTTTGATAGGTGAAGCCATTAAACAGGCTCGCCAATCAAAGAACTTAACCCAAGAGGAATTAGGCAATTTGATAGGAGTGCAGCGGGCTCAAATCTCCCGAATTGAAAACGGTAAGAATTTAACCTTTTCCACCATTGCAAGAGTTTTTAAGGCTATGGGGATAAGTGCTAAACTTGAAATCGGAAGCATGGGTAAAGTTGCATTATGGTAACTGACTATATCCGGGATGCGTTTTCGCTCCCGGAAAACTTCTCATATTACACACAAAAAATCATATTTATACAAATTTTAACACGCGGAAAAATCCTCTCAATCCGTTGCACTTGGCTTTACCTATTTCCACTCTCTTCCTTTCTTCGGAAATTTATCGTATCAAAAACAAGGTGAAAAGTGGAGCGAAGCAACCTCTATAAACCAAAAAAGAAACGCTCCATTGCTTTACGGTAATTTTTAGTTTCTTTTTAGTTACTTTTTCGGCATGTTTTTTTGCTTTGCAATATATTTATATTCAATGAGTTACAAAGTGTCATTTTTGAGAAAAACGAGAAATTTCCGAGAGAAAACGAGAAATTTCCGAGAGAAAACGAGAAATTTCCGTTTTTTTTTGAGAAAAACGAGAAAAAACCGCGAGAGTTTTTTTTTTCTCGTTTTATATATTTTATTTTGTGGAAAATATTCGGCGTATGGCAAAGAAAGACCAAAAGAAACGAGATATTATCTTATCTCAAGATAATGCACTCACAACTGCCCGTTATAAGTTCGACCTTATCGAAAAGCGTGCGTTATATTGCATCATTCGCAATATACGGGCAAACTATATCGAACAAGAGGACGGACAAAGAACTTTGTTTGAAAATCTTATAATCACAATCAAAGAGGAAGAACTTCAAAAATGTGGTGATAATACTAAAATGAAGAATATCTATGATGCGCTAAAGCGGCTTAGAAATCGTGATATAGAGATTAATAACGAAAAGATGTGGCTGAGTATCGGTTTTGTCAATTACGTTAAGCATATCAAAAATAAATCATATTTTGAAGTGGAAGTATCCAAAGAGGTACTACCCTATTACGTGGAACTCGCCCAAAACTTCACGAGTTACTCCATGACAGTAGCAATCGCACTCAAAAGCACATTTACCCAACGTTTCTATGAACTATGCTGCCAATATCAAAATAAAGGTTTCTTTTTCTATGCTGTCAATGAGCTACGGGAAATGTTCATGTTGGAAAACAAATATCCACGTTCTTTCGATTTTAAAAAATGGGTACTTGAAACGCCAGCTAAAGAATTAAAAAACCTATATGATGCCGGACAATGTGATTTATACTTCGATTTCGACATAAGGGAAAAGAAAGGTAAAGAAGCACTCTCTTATAACTTTTTCATACACAGCCGTCAAACCGAACAACAAAAGCTATTGGAATACGAAAGTGCCAAACAAGCGATCATCTACATAACAACCACTATTTCGAGATTCTCTAAAAGTGACAAAGGATATGTTAAACGTGTAGTGAACGCTGTACAGTTACACCCGGAAATAGCCGTACAGGTGGCGCAAAAAATACAAAAGAAGTTTGAGCAATATATAGACAAGCCAGCCAAACAAATAGGAGCTATCATCCGGGTTTGCTTAATGGAAGATTTTGGTATAGAATAAAAAACATACAAGTATGAAAACAGGTGATAAAGTTATCGTGCCAGCCGAAATTAACGGCTATGGCAGGGATTTACAGGCAATGGTTACAGAGATAGAGAAGTTTGCTGGGACAATATTCGTAACAGTGGTATTCACCGAACCATGTCCGGAAGCCTACGGAAGAAAAGGAGGCGTTTACCATGACTTCCAGCTAATAACAGAGTGATTTATTTTGCTATAATCGCAATAAATTGCTATAACACATGTAATAAATTGCAATAATAAAACTTATAACTACCTTTGTAACAAAATATAGCATTTACAGCAATGGAAAAAGGACAGGAAAGCAAGCAAAAGAGGAAAACACCGCTTACCACCATAGCGATAAGCCAAGAGTACGCCCAAAAATTAGACGAGTATTTAAACGGTACGGGTATAACTCGCAAAGAATTTGTCGAGTTGTCCGTTGATTATTTCCAAAGAACTGGATTCGACCTTCGAGGTGAAGCATTTGACCTCTCCCCATTAGAAAAGGTTGCCGGGCGGCTGGAACAATCTGCAAAGATCATGGAACAGCACAACGAGGGAACAGAAGCGGTACGCCAGCTATTGCTAGCAGTCCGGGAACAGACCGCTAAACAGCTTCCGGCACCAGAACTGATTGCCCATGCTGCCGAAGAAAAAGCAAAGGCAGAAGCCAAAAACGAAGAACAAGAAAGGGAGATTACCCGGTTACGCTCTGAGAACTCTGCTTTGCTAGAATATAAGAAAAAGGCACATCGAGAACTGTGTCGGGTACGTGACGAACAAAAAATTTTCGGAAAAATACATGTAAAAACTGAGTTGTAATCAAACCTATTGATAATACTATGAAAAAACAATCTATATATTTTTTAGTTATCATCATTTTGTTAGTACAGACATCTTGCCAACAAAACAATGAGGAAGAAGACTTTTTTAATAATCAAATAACACTCTTAGAAAATAATCCTCGATTATATCTTTCTAAAATTGATTCAACCCAAGTCACTAATCTTAATAACTCAAAAGAAGCAACTCATTTCTTATTAGTTTCATTAGCCAACTACTATGTAAATAATTACTACCCACCCAAAGAAGTATTACAAAAAGTATTCATATTTTCACAAAAAAGAAACTAATTCAACAACAACTTGAATCCCTTTTGTTTCTTGCCAAAACATACAAAAAAGAAAAAAACTTAAAAATGGAGGTGCAAGCTATAGAAAAAGCTATAGATATAGCAAGCCAAATAGAGGATAAAGAATGGCTATGTTGTCTATATGGCTATCTAGGAGATATGTATATCCGCAAATACAACATGTTGAAATTTATCAAATATCAAACATTAGCTAACCAGTGTATTGAAGATATTGCATTTAGGGATATGGATATATCAACTCAAGTACAAACGGCAAAAAGTTTTTTATATATAGGAAATCATAAAAAGTCCTACGAGCTATTGAATTTAATAGGAAAGCTCCATTGATAAAAACAACATTTATTATAATGAGATAAAATGCCTACAAGGTATTACGCTATTTAAGACTAAACAATGGGCACTATGTATCGAAAAATTACAGGAAGCTATAATATTAAGCCAAACAGATGATTTTTTGTTTGTCTGCCATTCTATACTAACTTATTGCTATTACTCCATAAATGATTTAGCAAATGCTAATAAACATAGAAAATTAGCTATAGAATATGATACAGATTCGGAAACCAATTTTGCTGAAATAGAATTTTATAAACTGTGTGCAGAATTTGCTAGAGAAAATAATTATATAGACAATCAAATTGATTGCCTGTATAAGGCAATAGAACGATATGAAATTCTTCTAAGGAACTTGAATGGAAGTTCTTTAGATGAAGCTATTCAAGCATATACTCACTTTTGCGATAAAAAAAATTATGAAAAGAAATTATCTACATACAAATATGCTGCTTTAAGTTCTCTTTTTATAGCAAGCATAGGGCTATTAATCTACATCAATAAAAAAGAAAACAAGCTTACCAAATTGTGGCTCTTCACCAACAAATAGAAACATTGGAAGGCTTAAATAATATAAAAGATGAAGCAAAAATGTTCATCTTACGTGATTTTGAAATAGCCAAACAAATTGCAATGTTGAGATATACGCAAAAAGAACAAAGTGCTAAATTTATAAAA
>NZ_JANUPD010000005.1:0-5323 GCF_024793605.1 Bacteroides sp. BFG-637
ACTATACTCCTTTATTTTCCCCTTTAGTGCATTGATAATCCAACCTTTTGGATTATTCTTTTCTCGTGATTTTCCGTTTAGGATAGCCAGTTCTCTTATAAGGTCAGTAATATTTTCTTGTGCAGTTATAAATGTTTCCTTGTTCCGGTTTATTTCTTCTGAAGTGAAACCGCAGGAATAACGGAGGTATTCATACACATGGCTATCTATTTGGTGACGTGCCGTTACTTTTGCTTGAAGTTCTTTTACTTCCAGTTCTTCATCCCTGAATTGAGGTTGATATACAGGGTAAAATCTAAATCCAGTTACTTTACTACGTTTGTTGTTAGGGTTTTCACGCACTTTTACGTAGTTGAATGTGTATGGGCAGCTTTCATCAAGCGCAGCCTTTGCTGGTTTTAATACTCTTTCCTCGAAGTTGTCGATTCTATCTTTTCCGTTTTTGTCTTTGTATTTGTCCGCAGGTATGCCAAGTCGTTCTTTTAAGTTGTCCAGTGATATATCCAAAGGGTACACCTGCCCACTCATGAGCATATAAAACCTAAGTGAATAGCCTGTAGGCAGCGCAAGAGCCTTGTTTAGTTCAAATTCCCTATATCCTTTTGCGAATTTGGTAAACACGTCCCAAAGGTCATTAGATACACGAAATGTTATAATACCGGTATGCTTTTTGTATTTCGGGTTAGATATAAATCCACATTTCCACCATTCCTCATCATCTTCGTAAGTGAAAAAACGTCCAGCCAGTGAATCGAGTGCAGCTATGATTTCGTTGTAGTCACGTCCGGAAAAAATAACGTCAGACACATGCATTTGCGCATCAACATCCCAAAGTCCATGCTCAAATTTGCGTTTCGTGCCTGCATAATCTTTCAGCTTTACTCCCTTTAGTTCAGCCTGGCAGGCTTCCAGTATGCGAAGAACTATTCTTTGTTCGTGTATGGACATGTCTTGCTGTTTGGACCATGTATATACCCATGATACAACTACGTCTTTATTTTTGGTAATAGGTAGCTTCTTTTTCATAACTATTTGATTTGCTGCAAAGATATAAAATACCTACATATAAACAAAAAAAGAAGGGTAAAACTCCCAAAGTGTAGGGAAAGTTCGTCTTAAAAACTCCCAAAGTGTAGGATTAAAACTCCCAAAGTGTAGGGAAACGCATGTTTTAATCCCTTTATTTATCGGTGTTTCCGCAAAAGTGATAGAGCATATTACAGACGATGCTTATAACAGACAAGGGGAATTTAGAGGGAAAAAGGCTGAAAATCAACTCGAAAAGAGGGGAAAAAGCAAAGCAACACCAACCAACGGGCGGTAGGCTTGAATATGGCTTTTAATGGCGTGTACACAAATAGGTACACAAATAGTTTGGAGGTTGAACTTTTATAGCTATATTTGCGGTGTAAATCAAATATATAAATATTATGCAGATAATTACAACGCGTGAATTTCGTGCCAATCAGAAGAAATATTTTGAACTGGCTGAAAAAGAGACAATCTTTGTTTCCCGTCGTAATGCCGCCCCCATAGTCGTATATGCGGCTACGGAAGAGGATTTCCCCTCAAGGGAAGAATTGGAGGCTATTCAGAGGGGTATTGAGGATATTAAGCAGGGACGAACTTTTAAAATGCGGAAGGATGAATCATTAGATGATTTTTTGAACCGTATAGAGGATGAGTGCAATGTATGAGATAGAATTTTCAAAAGAAGCTGCAAAACATGTACTGTTGCTAAGAAAGTCCTCTCCGCAACTCTTCAAAAAGTTAGAGAGGCTATTGGATGAGCTGAAAGAACATCCATACACCGGGACTGGACACCCCGAACAGTTGAAGTATTTGCAGGGTGTATGGTCAAGGCAACTTGATAAGAAAAACCGTATTAGATATACGGTGAACGAAACCACCATTGTTGTTTTTGTTATTTCTGTTTGGGGGCACTATGACGATAAATGACGTAAAAAAACAATGTAAAAATTAAAGATATGGCAGTTATAAATCTTACATCCGAGGAATTTGCTAACCGAATAGAGGAAATGCTTGATTTGGCGAGTAAAGGCGACAATGTACTTATTCATCACGAGGGGAAAACCTATACTGTTATTCCTATAAGTGATGAAGAATTGGAGAACTTAACCGCGAAAGAAAAAGTATTACTGAATAAGTAATTTTTCTCTTTTTTGTCTGCAAATGTAACTCCATACTCCGTAACCGTCAAGGGCTTCGCAAGTCCGGATCCGGAAAAATCCTGCGCTCGCAGGCTCGTGCGGTTTTTCCAGCCCGTCCCCTTGACAGTTCTCCGTATTCCGTTGTGAAAAAGGCAGGAAAAAGAGAAAAAAATGTGTGCCTATGCAGCGTGTCAGCGTTGTGTGTATTCCCATGCGGCATGTGTATATATAGCAAGAAGTGTCCTTGTCGGACATTCTTGCCTTTCTCGCTTTGCTCAAAAGGATTTTAAGATTACCTTTGCGACATGGAAGTAAATCGAACGGAGAAGATAACATTCCGCTGCACGGCACTTGAAAAGGCGGCACTTGCGGAACAGGCAGCCCGATGCGGCATCAGTACATCGGAGTACTGCCGTACACTCGCACTGGGCGGACGCCCCAAAGAGAGGTACACGGAAGAAGAAAGGGAACTGTTTCGGGAGATAGCCCGACTGAAAGGAACACTCCAGCGTCTGAACAACTATTTCGGTGGGCGCCAGTACAGGGAAGTGTTCGAAGAGAACCAGGCACTAATCAATGAACTTAAAAAGATACTTTCACGATGATAGCAAAAGGAAAGAGCATATCTCATGGCACGGCAGCACTGGAGTACGATCTTGCCAAAGAGATAAACGGGGAGGCAGCAGCCACCGAGATACACCGCCATGAGCTTTTCGGCTGTACAGGTGAAGAGATGGTGCAGGAGATGAAACCTTACTTTGTTGATTTTCCGAACGTAAAGAACAACTGCCTTCGGTTTGAGGTCAGCCCTTCAGTGGAAGAAAGTGCAGGCATGACCGATGCGGACTGGGCGAAGCTCGGCAACGATTTCATGCAGCGCATGGGCTTGATGAACCACCAGTACATCATTGTGAAGCACAGCGGAACGGAGAAGAACCGCAGGCAAGCCCACCTGCATATACTGGCAAACCGTGTGTCGTTATCGGGAGAACTCTACAAAGACAACTGGATAGGGAAGAGAGCAACGGAAGCCGCCAACGGTATAGCCAGAGAGCGGAACTTGGTACAGTCAAAGGACATAGGCAAAGCCAACAGGGAAGAGATAAAACAGGCTATGGACGGTATCCTTGCAAGGATGCAGGGATTTGACCTTGCCGGATTCAGCCGGGAACTCGAAAAACTGGGCTTCAGGGTAAGGGAAGCCCGTGCGAGTACCGGCAAACTTAACGGCTACTATGTAACGAGCCGGAGCGGAACGGAATACAAGGCAAGCGAGATAGGGAAAGGCTATACGCTTGCCCACATCGAAAAGACACAGAAAAACTTAAAGTATAACTCAATCAGCAGGAATTATGGAAACACCCTCAAACCCAAAGACGGAGGATTACACCTATAAGCAGGGACAGTACAGCCCCCGAAAGAGAAAGGACACCACGCCCAAAGTAAATCCGCAACTTGCGGTAGAGCTGGTGTTTCAAGAGTTGAAGCGCGTAGAATCCTATACGAAGCGCATAGAGGACGCAACAGCCAAAAAGGTAGAAGTAGATAGAGGAAGCCTTGAAAGTGCCGAAAATCGCCTAAAAAGCGTATTGGCGGAATTTGAACGGCTGGGGAACAGAATGAAAAATGGCGGCTATGTGGATAAACGGGTTTCGTTCTACTCCATTCTTTGTGCCGTTATCTCCCTCTTGTTTGCCTGCCTCATGTGTTATTTGTGGGTGGATGCTGCCAAGGAACGGGACAGATACCAGCCCTTTTATGAATATTACCAGCAGATGCAAGAGCAGAAAGAAGGGAAGGAATAGAAATGTACGAGTTAAATGGGTAGAAAACCAAATATTTGCAAAGATAGTAATTCTTTGCAAACTCTTAAATGGCACTGATGCCATTCCTATATATAAAAGCCGCCGGGAATCTATGGAGTTCCGGCGGCTTGCTCTTTATTCAAAAAACATTTCTTCTGATTTCTCAAAAATTAAATTGGGAGAGTCTATAACACTTTTTCTAAAGGAGGCAATATTACTTGTAGATGTGTCGCCCAACATTATGACTACTTTATTCCTTCTTTCATCTAAATAGTGACCATAATACTTTAATTTTGTAAAATCTTTTTCAAGTAATAAGGAGTCTAAAATCTTTATTTGCTGCATTAAGGACTCTTTACTGTTTCCACACATTTTTATAATTACTCCATTGGAACTTTTACATCTTTCAAAAATATCATTCCGTATATTGTATGTGTCGTTTGTAATACAAAAGTAGACAATTCCATTTTCCACATACATACCTCCTAAATAAGGTGGTTCTCCTTTCTCTTTAATAGAATTCTTCCAATTGGAAATTACTTCATTTACAGTTAACGTGTCTATATAATTACTGTTTTTTTTATTCGAACAGGATATAATGAAAACAGCAAAGCTTATAATTCTAATACAATTCCAAACCATATTTTTCCACGGTACGAGAAGCAGGCATAAAATATGAAGGATTGGAATTTGTGACACCTCCTATTAATGTTCCGGCTATATTCATATCATCAGGAGTGTAAACAATGCATCCGCTATCTCCGCTTTGTGAATTACAGGTCATTTTTACTATGCCAGTTAAAGTAACTGATATGCCTTGAGAGGGCCATTTAAAAGTGGATGTTGCATAAGTGGAGTTAATATAACCAGTACTTGCGCTATGCCTACCACGAATTGCGACTTTTGAATTAACTAAATAAGAAGATAGTTTTGGATTAACAGATAAAAAATCGCTATATAAATGATTTGAAAATGTATATCCATTCATTGAATAACAAAAGGCAGCATCCGTATCTCCTGACGTTTGTGAAATTTCAGCACAACCTATAGGAGTACTCATCGATTCATTTTCGTATACATAAGTTCCAGCTTTTTGTACAACGTGTCCTGCGGTAACAAATCCTGTAACAGGTACAACATGACTATCTTTTCGCTTAGCTCGGAATCCGACAGAACCATATGAACGTGTTCCGGAAACAATACTTTGCCCTGTTAGTATTTCGCTTAGGAAAGCTGGTTTTTCTGATTTCACAAACTTCAAGAAGGGTTCTTCTAAAACTTCTTTTTTGAAGTCTTGTATATTTGATTCTGAAATGTCACCTAAATAGACTTCTATGTTGTTGTCTG
>NZ_JANUPD010000001.1:0-2133 GCF_024793605.1 Bacteroides sp. BFG-637
ATGAAAAAGAAACTACCTATTACCAAGAATAAAGATGTTGTTGTTTCATGGGTATATACATGGTCAAAACAGCAAGACATGTCCATACACGAACAAAGAATAGTTCTTCGCATACTGGAAGCGTGCCAAGCTGAACTAAAGGGAGTAAAACTGAAAGATTATGCAGGCACGAAACGCAAGTTTGAGCATGGACTTTGGGATGTTGATGCACAAATGCATGTATCTGACGTTATTTTTCCGGACGTGATTACAATGAAATCATAGCCGCACTCGATTCTTTGGCAGGACGTTTTTTTACTTACGAAGATGACGAGGAATGGTGGAAGTGCGGATTTATATCTAACCCAAAATATAAAAACGCACTGGCATTATAACCTTTCGTGTGTCTAACGACCTTTGGGATGTGTTTACCAAGTTCGCCAAGGGGTACAGAGAATTTGAGTTAAACAAGGCTCTTGCGCTACCTACTGGGTATTCCCTTAGGTTTTACATGTTAATGAGTGGGCAGGTGTACCCTTTGGATATATCCCTTGAAAACTTGAAAGACCGTCTTGGCATACCTGCGGACAAATACAAGGACAAGAACGGAAAAGACAGAATAGATCATTTTGAGGAAAGAGTTTTGAAACCAGCAAAGGCTGCGCTTGATGAGAGTTGCCCATACACTTTCAACTACGTGAAAGTGCGTGAAAACCCAAACAACAAACGTAGCAAGGTGACCGGGTTTAGGTTCTACCCGGTCTATCAACCACAGTTCAGAGATGAAGAACTGGAAGGGAAAGAATTGCAAGCAAAGGTTACAGCACGATATCAGATAGACAGCCATGTGTACGAGTACCTCCGTTATTCCTGCGGCTTCACATCGGAAGAGATAAACCGGAACAAAGAGACATTCATAACGGCACAAGAAAAGATAACCGACCTTATCGGAGAACTGGCTCTCCTAAACGGAAAATCACGAGAAAAGAACAATCCGAAAGGGTGGATTATAAACGCCCTTAAAGGGAAAATCAAGGATAAGTAACAAGATTACCCGGCTGAAACACTCCGGGTAATCTTGTCAAATCAGAGGAACGATTTCCATTTCTACACCAAGTTCTTTCATCTGCTGTTGTATTTCCTCGCTGCTTAGTTTTTCTCTCTCGCCAGTGCAAGCCCATGAAAGGCGGTCCCAGCCTGCCGGCTTCGAAACGATATTATCGTTGTAATGCCTCCTCTACCTCCAAGATGTAGACCTCTACCACTTCCTCGTAAATGTCATAGATTATCCGGTCATGGGCGGTAATGTGTCGAGACCATCTCATAATATCCCCACCGCCCCTTAACGCTTCGGGATGCCCAAGCCCAGCCCTCTTAGGGTGCTCTAACAATTCTTTGTAGATTTTCTTATACTTCTTGAACAAATTGGGGTTTGATTTCTTCCATTTGGCAATCACCTTATCCACCCCCGTCGGAAACCCTAATTGTGTACATCATAGACTATCGAAATAAGCGTCAATATCCTCACTGCTTTTGAGGGTAACACACTTTCCGGATTTGATTTCTTCCCTTGCCTTGTCAATCCTTGCTTGCAGCTCCGGGGTTATCATCAAATCTTCACGACCAACTTTTACCAAAGCGTAAATCTCGTTTTTCCTGCGAATTAGTACCTGCTCGCCATTGTCAGCTTTGGTGAAAGACGCTGCGAGGTTGTTACGGTATTCTCTTACTGATAATGCTTCCATATCTGTTTGCTTTTAAATTCAGCACAAAGATAGCTATATTTCAATAAAATACAAACATTTTGTACACAAACGTGTACACGCCATAAAAACCCGTTTCCAATCCTACCGCCCGTTGGTTGGTTTTGCTTTGCTCTTTTCCCTATCGTTTTTCTTTTTCCGACAGTAAATCAACCACTTAGCTCTATAAATTCCCCTTGTCTGTTATAAGCATCGTCTGTAATATGCTCTATCACTTCTTCGCAAACGCCCATAAATAAAGGGATTAGAACATGTGTTTCCCCACACTTTGGGAGTTTAGTCCCCACACTTTGGGAGTTTAAAAGTAAATTAGTCCCCACACTTTGGGAGTTTTACCCCTTTTTTTGTTTTAATGTGGGGATTGTGTATATTTGCAGCAAATCAATCGTTT